>NZ_CBFHHX010000001.1:463358-465250 GCF_965655845.1 Candidatus Salinivivens marinus | reverse complement strand
GTACAAATTTAATTTTTTGAAAATTTATGCACATATACTTCGTTTTGATAATTTATAATTAAATCAATTAGAAATTTTCAAATCTCAGCCTAGCTAACTACTTGAGCCTACGTTGTATGTAAAATTAACGAAAAATTCAGTTCAAATAGAGTAGTAAAATTGAGACTGCCGTATCTTTCCATAGATCATCTAAATGAGTCATCGGGGACGCCACCTGAAAGCCTTCTAAAGTTTTGCTACTGGTGCTTGAGCGGCAGCCATTTTGTAATAGGCTTGGCTGCAGTGGCAAGTATATTGTCTGGGATTGCAGAAACACTAACAGCAGCGTTGATGGGGTATATCTTGGATTTATTACTTGATACTAACCCTAGCGTTTTGTTGTCAGAAAAGCTGTTTGTGCTAATTGTTGCCGTTGTCTTTTTGCTAGGAGCAAGGCCGTTATTTTTTGCAGTTTCAGCTTACATCCAGTCTGTAATACTTACGCCAGGTATTAGAACCCTAATAGCCACCCGTATTCATCGATGGACGCTAGGTCATTCAAAAACCTTTTTTGAAAATGATTTTGCCGGGCGTGTGGCACAAAAAGAGGTTCAAGCAGCTAGTGCGTTAACAGATGTAGTGGTTGAAAGTATACACACGGTTCTGTTCGCTCTTACGTCAGTGATAGCTGCCGTAGTTATTATAAGCATAATAGATTGGCGGATCGGATTAGTTGTACTTTTGTGGTTTGTTGGCTTTGTATTTGTAATGCGTTTTTTCATGCCGCGCATCAAAGCAAAAGCAGCTACCACAGCAAACGCGCAAGCCGTTGCCACGGGTCAAATTGTAGACACTATAAGCAATATCAATGTGGTCAAAATATTTGCGAACTCAAAGCACGAGGACTCTGCTGCCTTGGAAGCTTTTGGAAAGCTTCGTAAAAAACTCACTATCTACGGTGGTGAACTCGTTTGGTTTCGAACTTTTATGATGATATATGCCAGCATAGTTTTTGCCGCCGTTTTCACCTTTGCTATCGCTCTTTGGTTTCAAGGAAAAATATCTCCTGGTGAAATTGTTGCTGCTGGTTCAGTATCAATGCGTCTAACAATGATGGCAGGCTGGGTTGGTTTTTCGCTAATGACCATTTACACTAAGCTTGGTGAAGTTGAAGACGCCATGCATACTTTGGCAGTTCCTCAAACTATGCTTGATCGAAAAAATGCAGGCACTCTGATCATACCTCATGGTAAAATTCAATTTAAAAATGTCTCATTCTCCTACGGGCAAAAAATCGCCGGTGTAAATGAAATTTCGCTTACTTTAGAGCCTGGAGAAAAGATCGGCCTTGTCGGAGCGTCTGGGGCGGGGAAATCTACACTAGTTAATTTACTACTGAGGTTGCACGATCCAGAATCCGGTGGGATTTTTATTGATGGGCAAAACATTTTGCATGTAACCCAAGACAGCCTTCGGCGTCAGATCGGCATGGTGTCACAAGAAACTTCAATGTTTAACAGGTCTGCAAAGGAAAACATACTTTATGGAAAACCTGATGCATCATTTGAAGAAGTCAGTTCAGCGTCCATAAAGGCAGGTGCTCACGAGTTTATTAAAGACCTCATAGACAACAATGGCCGTAAAGGATATGACGCTTTTTTAGGAGAACGTGGAGTTAAACTTTCAGGCGGCCAACGCCAACGTATTGCTCTTGCGCGGGCGATCATAAAAAATGCTCCAGTTTTGGTACTTGATGAGGCAACAAGCGCATTAGATAGCGAAGTGGAAGCGACAATACAAAAAGCTTTTGAGCAAGTGATGAACGGTAAAACTGTACTCGCTATTGCCCATCGATTATCGACCCTTTCAAACATGGATAGGATAATTGTATTGGACCGTGGAAAAATTGTAGA